>NZ_CP071239.1 GCF_017299535.1 Serratia marcescens subsp. marcescens ATCC 13880 | reverse complement strand
TTAGGGTCGGCAGGGGGGATTGACGTAGAATACGCATACAGTATACTTCCTTACAGGCGCCAGGCCTGCTTTCGACCCCCGAACTTACGATCTCCCGACCAAAGTTGATGCGTAATTCGGGGGTTTTTGCGTCTGGAGCTCCGCTCCAACCCATCCACCTTCTGGCGTGGACAACCATCGAATGCAAAATTTTTCCCACTCTACCAAAAGCCATCATATCGGTAAAGCGGACAACGCGCCCCGCGGCCGTGGCGATCGTCACCTGGTCAAGTAACGAGGCATGGGCAAAGTGCGACGCGGTCGGTAACATCAGCGGCGACTCAGTGTAAAAACACGCCGGCCAGCCCCAGCGCCAGCAGGTGCGCCACGTAGGTCTGCAGGAAAAACCCCCGCGGCAACAGGCGCCGTTGATTGAACGCCGTCGCCAGCGGTAGCGTCCCCAGGATGAGCAGTGCCGGCAGCAGCAACCCGGCCAGCATCATCGTGCCGCCCAGCTCGGCATTGAGCATCAGCACCAGTAACGGCCAGGCCACGATCGCCAGCCCGCGCACCGGCCAGACGGCCGTCACGTACCCCGGCAGGGAAACGCACAGCCCATAACTGGCCAACAGCAACAGAACGCCGGCAGTACCGTAGCTGCCGTCTGTGGCGCCATACGCCCACCACAGCGCCAGCAAAACGCCGCCTGCCAATACCGGGTTAGGTGCGCCCTTGCGCATCGGCAACGACGCCACCGCCAGCGCCTGTGTCACGGCAGCGAACAGGAACAAAATATTCGGATCGGTGAACGCCAGCCCGTCATGACGCATTACCAGCCAATAGCCCGGCTGCGCAACCACGGCCCATATCCACAGCCGGGTCGCCTGCGCCTGCCGGACAGGCCGCGACGCCAGGTTGTACCCCCACAGCAGGGCGAACAGCGGAAACGCCCCCCGCCCCAGAAGCAACAGCACCGGCTCATGCAGCCCCAGCGCCCGGTTGGCGTGGTCGAACACCATCAGCATCAGCGCCAAAAATTTCAGTACGTCCTGCTGCAGCGGGGTGAAGCGCACTACCTCGCGTACCTGCTGCAGTTTTCCGCTGTGCGGATCAAACATCGCCATCCGATTTCCCTTCTTAGTAAGTCGACTGCCAGTCCTGGCCCTGCGCCCAGCGGGATTGCCAGTGCGCCAGGTACTGTTTGGCCACCTCCGGCATGTCGCGCAGCACCACCACATTTTCCGAGTTGGCGCGGTGTGCCGCCCGGCTGAAATTGAAGCTGCCCGTTTCGGTCGTCACGCCATCCACGACGATCACCTTGTCGTGCAAAATCTTATAGCGGTTGACCGTCCTGACGTTCACGCCGGCGTTGGCCAGCAGGTTCAGTGCCGCCCGGCCGGCGCCGTTCTGGTTGGCCTTCGCATCGACCACCACCCAGACACCCACCCCGCGCCGGTGCGCCGCAATCAGCGCCCGCGCCACCTCCGGCGAGGTAAAGGCGTACCCCATCAGGCGAATATCGCGCTGCGCCTCACCGATAACGCTCAGTACCAGCTGCTGCGCCGACCCTTCCGGCGAAAACCCCACCTCTACCGCCGGTGCCGCCAACAGAGGCGACGCCGGCAGCCAGCCGCTGAGCACCAGGGCGGCAACGCCAAACACGCGGGCGGGGAGTCGCCGCGTCTTATTCATGCTCGTCCGCCCTGTTAAGCCGCGCCTGCAGGTGCTTCATGCCCATGTAGACCAACAGCGGCAACGGGACGAGCGCATTGCGCCAATACAGCGGCAGATCGCTCAGCACGTCCCACTGCACATATCCCCAGAGCGTCGCGGCTCCGGACAGCAAGATCGCAGTGGTTAACAAGACGCCCTGCGTCGTTGATACGTTTTGAGTTGTGTTCATCCGTTCTTCCTTTAGGTAATGCCGTGCGGGACAGGGGCTCGTCACCTGTCTCGCACGGCGTTGGACAAGCGCAGCGCGTCAGTCGCCGCCCAGGGTTTTCTCTTTGTTCAGTTCCCGCTCAGGATGGGTATCGCGCACCAGATTCTGCTCGTCCTGCTGCAGCCGGCTGCGTGTCGATACCGGCTCGCGCGCCACCTGGCGGACAGCGGCATCGACCCGCAGTGCTGCATCCTGACCCATCACCTCCCGCATGACCGCCGCCGGCAGACGCGCTTTCACGTCCTCGGCGCGCAGTTCGCCACGCGCGAACAACGCACGCAGCTGCTCATCGTTAAGCCCGGCCAGCCGCTGCGGGTCAGGGGCGTTCGGTTCACGGCCCAGTTTGTCAGCCTGCGTCCGCAGTTCACGCTGCAACCGCTCCTCCGGGGTCTCCGGTAATTTGATGACACTGTCGGCCGCGCCGCTCTCCCGTGCAGTGGCCTTGAGCGTTTCGTCATTCACCCACACCCTGCCGCCGGTCATCGCCTGGGGGTTGAACGGCACATCGTCCCCCTGCAGGCGCACCACCACGCCACTGTCGGGATAACGTGCCGCCAGCCGGATACCGTCCTGCATCGTCCCGGCCAGCCGGGTCTCGTTGTTGCGGCTCCCCTGCAGCGCCACGAACTGCGCGCTGTCACTGCCGAACACTCGCCCCTGCGTCGGAAGTCCTCCGACGCTTTTCCCCTGGGTGTCCGCCAGCGGTGCCAGCCAGGCGCCGGCCGGTTTACCGTTGGCGTCATACATCGGCAGCATGGCGTGCGGTTGGGGGTATTTCTTGCCCGGCGACACATAGTGCGCCAGCGTGTCGCCGGTAAGTTGGCTCCCGCGCAGCACCGCGCGTCCCAGCGCGTTGTCGGATAACGAGACCGCTTTGCCGTAGAGGTCGGCGGCCGCTTTCTGGCTGCCCGGTGCCATCCCCAGCACCGCATCATGGGCCGTGGTGCGCGCCTTCGCCTTGCCGATGGCGTTCAGCCACCCGGCTTCGTTGTCGGTGTACACCTGCACGTGCTCCTTGGCGCGCGAGAGCGCCACATAGGCCGACGCCCGGTTGACCAGCGGCTCACGCCCGCCTTCCCCCCCCTCGAGCGTGATGGCAAAACGTTCGCTGGCCCCCTGGGCACCGTGGGCGGTGATGGCATAGGCCAAATCGACGTGCCGGTCTTGTTGCTGCTCGCGGGGATTGACGGTACGGGTCTGTTGTCCATCGGAGAGCGTGACCATGTCACCTTTTATCGCCTCGACCGTCCATACACTGTTGGCCACATGCCCGCGCTCGACGTCCGATTTGGAGAAGCGCATGCGGTCGCCCACGCTTACCTCGATGGTGCGCGGGTTGTACAGCGTGACGCCTTCGCGCACCGCACTGGCCGGGGAAAACTGCCGAGTATTGCCCTCACTGTCCTGCAGGCTGACGGTACGGGACTGACTGTCGATGCCGGCCATCCGGTAGTAGGTACTATCCAGCAGAACGACCGCGTCCCGGTTGCGCGCCCAGGCATCCATCTTGCGCAGCTCGCCGTCGCGAATATTGGCGCTCTCAAGGATGGGCAGACTGACGGACTCCCCCTTCAGCTCGCCCGCCGCCTTACGTTCCTGATGAATGCCGGCATTGATGATGTGCCGGTCGGCATTAAGGTGGGTGATAATCAGCGTATCGCGCCGGGCCGCCTCGGTGCGTCCCAGGTAATCGCTGACAATCGCGGCATGAATGTCATCCGGCCCCTTGGCGGGATATTCAACGACCGACTGCGCCGGCACCCAGGCATCGGCTTGTCGGGGCACGTTGGCCGGCGCCACGGTGCGCACCACGTCCAACGCGCCGGGCACATCGTTTTCAATCATCTTGTACACCGCCGGCTTCAGCTCGGGGGTCTGGCGCACAATCTCTTTCATGACCGCCATATCGATGGCGCTGCGCCCCTGCGCCAGCCGGAACGGCGCGCCCGGCGCAATCGCCTCCAGCTGGGCTTCATCACCGCTCATCACCGCGCGGCCGTTGCCCTCGGCAATCAAGGCGTAGGTGCGCGCCATGTCGCTGTTGCCCACCATCGAACTCTCATCCACCACAAACAGCGTGTTGCGGTAGTCCGGTTTCTCGCCGCCGGCGACCTTCAGCCCCTCATCGTGCAGGAACGACGCCAGCGTTTGGGCATCGACGCCGGCCGCCTGCATTTCCCCCACCGCGCGGTGCGTCGGCGCCAGCCCGACCACGCGGGGCCGCTCGCTTTCTGGTAACTGCGCTATCCCGTCCAGTACCGCCTTGAACTGGGTGGTTTTCCCCACACCCGCATAGCCCTGTATTGCCACAAATCGGTCGGTTGTGTTTAAAATAAGGTCGACAGCCTGCCGCTGTCCCTGGGTCAGGTACGGAGCCACCTTTCCCTCCCGCTGACCGGGGCCGTCCTCGTTGTGGGTTTTGCTACTGGTTGTTACCAACGGCGGCAGGCTGTCCTTACCGTCGGCGATCAGTCGGATAATGCTTTTCTCCGCCTCGAAGCTGGCGCGCGAGACCAGCAAATCCGCCCCGACGCCGGGCGCGACATCCACTTTCAGCAGCTCCCCGCGTTTGACCTGCGCCTCGATTTCCGTCTGGATGGCCTCCATCGACACGCCTTTGGCCGCAAAACCGAGGCTACCGGCCAGCAGTTTGGCCTGGCCAAACGCAACGCTATCCCCTTCCAGCGTCGGAATGGCCAGATGAATGGCCTGCTGTGCCGGGGTAAACAGTGATGATTTTTGCCCGGCGATCGCGGCATCAAGCCCCTCCTCACCGGCCAGTTGTTTGACCTGCTCGCCCGCCAGACGGTACGCCGGGTGCTGGGCCACTTTCTCCTGCGTCTTGCGCGCATCGAGCGCCGAATAGAGGGTGATATGCCCGCCACTACGGGCGATGCCACTCAGCGTGGCACTGTTAAGCTCGTTTTTCTTCACCGCGGCATAGACCGCCGCCGTACTGCTCACCGATGCGCCGAGGCTTTCCACATACGCCGGCGCCACCTTGACGGCGCTGAAGACGTCGCTGCCGACCGCAAGCGCTCGGTCCGCCGGCTTCTGCGTCGCATCCGGCTCGCCGGCCACGCGCACCTGCAGCTCGCCGGCGCCGGCACGAACAACCGCCAGCGCCGTGCCGGCCTTCAGCGCATCCTTGCCCCGTCCTTCCTGACCCAGCACCCGCAGGCGTTCGCCGTCGGCAACACCCATCGTACCGGCCCGGAACAACGACCAGTCCTTGTCCACGGCTTTGACGGCAAGCGTGTGCTTTTCACCCTCGGCGTTACGCAACACCAGGTTACGCGTTTGCGCACCGACCCGGTCGATAACGAACCGCTCGCGCTGCCGGCTCTCCGCATCCCAGCGCTCCATCACCATGCCTTCCCGGTAGGTATCGATGGCGCCGCGGTTTTTGCTATCCAGCCATACCGGCGTCAGCGTCGCCACAGGGGTCTCTTCGCGTCCCAGCAGCCCGGCATCTTTCAGCTCGTCACGGATCATGGCCGTCAACATCCGCTGCTCGGCCGGGCCGTTTACCTGCGCGACCGCCGACCGGTCTTCAACCAATGCCTGCACCACCCCTTTGGCCAACTGACCGAAGCGCTGGGCCTTGTCCGGCTCGCTTACCACTTCCGCCGGCACAGCCTGACGGCCACTGAACTGATAACGGGGTACACCGGCCTCCTTCATGACGGCAAGCGCATTGCCCGTCCCCTTGCGCTTTTCGGTATCCATCAGCACCAGCTGCACGTTGTTACGCACGGCGCCATCGAGCAGCGCCACGGTCTCCTTGAGCGTCAGTTTCTCTGCCTGGTCAACGACCAGCGTGCTGTTCGGCGCAAACAGCGCCTCGCTGCCGAGTGCGGCGCGCGTCACCACGTGGCCTTCATCGAGATAAACACTTTGCTGCAGATACTGCTGTGACTGCCGGTCAACGGTCAGTACGGTGGCATCGCGGCCCTGCTCGCGTGCCAGCTCCACCACTTCCGCCACGCGGGAACGGTTCACCGAGGCGCCCCCCATGCCCGACAACACCGCCATCGCCGGCGCATGTTGCGCAAGCGTCTGCACGGCATCGCTGTAGGTTGGTATGCTGCCGGTGCGCGGATCAGCCTTTGGCGCGCCTGTCACCACCGCACTCTCGTCAAGGTGCGTGCGGCTCAACTGCGCCACGCTCAGCTCATCGAGCAGATGAATATCGGAGGTAAATACGCCTTTCTCCTTGTCGAGCGGAATAAGCTGCTCGCGCTCGATGGCGCGGTCGATGCCGTCGCGTACCGCGTCCAGCATGCCCGGCTCCCCGGAGAGATAGCTGATGGCCTTGTTGGCCACCTGGTTGTGCGTGAAGTTGACCTGCCGGTCAGACAGCGCCGAGATGGCTTGTCCCACCGCCTGGTCGACAAGCGCGTCCCCCCCCGCTTCCAGCGGCGTCGGGGACGGCGTCACCATCGTGCGAGACTGCGCCTCCGCCAGATAGGCTTTGGCATCAAAGCCGGCGGATTTCATTTCCTGCAGCCACTCGACCGCCAGGGCAGCCGGATCACTGGCGACCTTGGCTTTGCGGGTGTCGAGCGTCGCCATATCGCGTGATTTGAGTGAGGCATCTGGGCCGGCGGCAGCGTCGATGGCGTGGTTGCGTTTGGAGAACACGTCAATTACGTTCTCCATACCTTTAAACTCCCACATGCCGTGCGGCCCGACGTTCTCGGTTTGATACCCCATGGCTTCCGTATCCTGACGCAGCACATGGCGGTATATCTGCCCGAAAGCCACCTGATTGGCATACACGCTCTCGATAAACCCGGTCTTGCCGACCGTATCGGAGGACAGCGTCTGCCACTTGCCGTCATGCTGCGTGACGTTGGCCACCACCGCATGCGTGTGCATCTGTGGGTCAAGGTCGCGCGACGTATCGTGGTTAAACAGCGCCACCACCAGGTTGCCGGTCAGCCTGGTCTCGGATACGCCCTCGGTCATACTGCGGGTCGAGGCCAGTTTCTCCACCTCGCGCACCGCGACCTCTACCGCGTGGTTATGCGCCGCGATAAGGCGTTTGTCGCCGCCCAACATCGCCATGATGGATACGCTTTTGGGCGCCGAAAACGTCAGGTCATAGCCGGGGCGGTGTTTGTTCTCGCCACCGACCATCCGGGTCAGGTCGCTGCCGTCCGGCAGCTTACCTTCCAGCACGGCCACGAAATCTTTGACGTCCACCTTGCCGGACAGGCCCAGGGCTTCCGCCCCCTGACCCACCCAGCGTTCGTCCATGCTGCCCAACACGTAGTAGTTGTCCTGATGGGTGTAGTAGTCGCCGGCTTTACCGGCAGGGCCGACCTGGCCAATGCTCATCATCAGAATTCATCTCCCGGTTCGCTGTCCCCATGATGAACTTCAGCCAGCTCGCGGCGGTGCCTGTCGATATTGATATTGGTCTCTTCCCGGCGCTGCATGGCTTGCTGCCCCATGGCCTGCTGCTGCGCCTGCCAGGCTTCATACTGCGCAATGTCCACCACTTCGCCGTCGCCACTGATACCGGGGGGCAGCTCCCCCCGTTCGGCATCATCATCACCGGGCGCTGGTTTCTGTTTCAGTTCCGCCTCCTGCCCCCCTGTCGCGGTGGTAGCAGCTGACACGACAGGCACGTCACTGGCAGGGTTCTCTGTCGGCACTGTGCTCACGGTAGCGACAGGGGCATCAGCAGTTTCGTTCGCACTGGCCGCCGGCAGGATAGGGGTAGCAGCGAACAAGGCATCCATATTGCCGGTCTCGGCTTCCCGCATTTCGATCGCCGATACAAGCCGCCCATCGGCAGCGGCATCCATCTTGCGAGGTTCATAGGGGTGCGCAACCTGCCTGACTTTTTTGTACACCATCTGCAGCCTGACGGCCGGGTACGGCCCCGGCAGCGTCACATAGCAGCACAAATCAGGCAGCGTCTGGATGTCGCTGTAGCTCACCAGCTGCATGCGCTCCAAATCCTTACCGACGGACACCCCGTCCCTGACGGGGTCGGCCCCGTAGGAAAACTGTTCAGAGGCCTTGCGATACTCTTTTTCACCGACTTCGCCGGCGGCGAACTCGGCACCCACGCGATCCGGTACGCTGAAGAGGAAGCGGGTGCGCAACACCCCGAACAGGGTGGCCGCCGCCTTGACGCCATAAATATCTTCAAGCTGAGAGTAGGTCTGGAATCCCAACACAAAGCATCCGCCGAACTTGCGCGCTTCCGGCACGATGGACACCAGGTCCGGCAGCTTGTGCAGGGTGGGTAATTCATCGGCAAAAATCCAGACGCGGCGGTCCGGGTTCTCGCCCATTGATAACAAGCTGTGTGAGGCGATAGAGAGCCACATGGAGATCAGCGGTTTGAGCGCCTTGTGGCTGGCTGAATCGGAGGTCAGGAACAACCAGCCGTTTTTGCCGTTGTCCTTCACGCCGCGCATCCAGTCACGGATAGTGAACGGTGCCCCCAGTTTCTCCACGCCCTGCATGTAACGCAGTGCCTTGGCATAGTTGGTCAGCACGCTGCGAATGGAGATGGCAGTCTTCTCGATTTTGCCATCCACCAGGTTGGCCGCCGGCGTGCCCTCCAGATAAGCACGCAGACGCGGCAGATCGATGGACAACAGCGTATTGAGCAACTTGGCGTAGCTGCGGTCTTCGTCATTGCGCATGCGGTAGGCCGCTTCCACAAAGATGGTGCGGGCCGACCCCTGCCAGAACGGATCTTCGTTGCTGCCCATGGGGATAAGGATATCGGCGACGTTCTCAAAGTCCGGCAGTGTCAGACATTCCGACCATAAATCCCAGCCGACGCAGCGTGCATCCTGCGGGTTGAGGATTTTATCGTGCTGCGGATCGTAGTAGTCTTTGACAAAATCACAGGACTTGTCGTAGACAATAACCATGTCACCGCGTTTGCGTGCATAGTCCATCAGCTTGCGATACAGCCGTGACTTCCCCGTACCGACGCTGCCCATGGCGCAGAAGTTTTTGACCTCGCTGTTTTTTAGCAGCGGCAGCCCATCAATAATGATATCGGACGCCATACCATCGCGTTTGAGCATGTTGGCCACCACCGCAGGGTTATCGGTGAGTGTTCGCCCGCCGGTTATTTCATCCTCGCTCTGTTGCTTGCCCTGACGGCCAAGTATCCACACGGTGACCACGAATCCCGTCACACACGCAACGGCCGCCACGATGCAGGCAAAGATCCCTTCACGCCAAATCAGCTGACCGCAGTAGGAGACGTAACTGTCGAGCAACACCTGTTTGGCGGTGTAGGTCAGCGTCTTGCCGTAATAATCCAGGTGGTAGAGGGTCTCTGACGGCGATATGCTCGGCCAGCCTTCCACCATCCAGACCCACCAATAAATCAGGCCGTTCGTGAGGTTCTGGATGGACACGCGCCACAACAGCGTGCAAATCGCCACCAGGAAGAAGGCGATAAACAGGCAGTAGAAAATCAGGTTGCCGATCTGCGTGAACATGCGCAGGCGCATAAAGGCGATCTGCCCGCCCTGCGTCATGTCCTTGGCGTTAAAGCTCATCAACACCTCCCTTTGCTACGGCCAGAATGCAGGCTTCACGTTCACTGTCGGTTAATCGACTGAGGGCCAGCAGGGCACCGCGCATCACATGTGAGGGGCTGTAGAGGGGGTTCTCAGCCACCATACGCTGCAGGCGCCCAAACGTACCGTCATCGAGTCGCAGGGTGGTGGTATGCGTTTTGGCAGAGATCTTAGCCACCGTTACTCACCTCCCTGTTTGCGGGATTTGATAAGCTCCAGAGCGGCGGTAAATGCTGAAAGACGATAGCGGCCAATATCCATATTAAAAATGAACACCATCATTACTGTGAAGAAAATAAGCGGTATGATATATGCCATAGAACCTAAAGCACTATTCGCCGCCAAAACTGATAATATCAGCACCAGTGATAAAAATACCATCGCGTAGCTTTTTACTTTTTTACTTAACAACTCCAACACCTGCGAACTCTCTCTCAATTGAACTGGTAGTGAGAGATACAAGCTCCGTCCATTGACAATGCTTACTGATATTAAAAAACCAAGAAACGCACTCATTCCTGTTGCAATGAGTAATTCCGAATCCCTTTGATCAGCCAAAAAGAAACTAACCAGTGGGCATAAAACCATCCAGACTTCCATTAGTATTGCAGGTTTAACACAAGAAAAGAATGATGGTATCTCAAGTTGTTCATCCATCAGTTCTTTCAACTGTGCAGCCTCATCTTTTATTATCTTATGAGTAACCATCATTTACCACCCCGCTCTTTATTGAATTTATCTTGCATGGCTTGTGCCTGTGCCATCATTTCATCTTGACTACTTGCACCTGGTATACCTTCCTGCTTCTCTTTTTCAAGACTATATTTTAAATTTTGTGCAGTTCGTGCTGATGAATGATTTTGCTGCAGTTCGTTTCTCTGCCCTTCAACATTTTGCTGTTGGCTATGAATATCTGTCTGAATTTTTTGTTGGGCTGTTTGGTTATTATCAACCATACCATTAACCTGAGCCCCTACATCATTACGTATTCCGGCCTGTGCTGTTCTTTTTTCAATCGCGCTCTGGTGATTGTTATAATCAGCCTGAATATCCTGGCCGGAGCTTCCGCCACCAACAGACCCCATGCCGGCGCCAAGCGTACCGCTGCTGGACTGATATTGTGCATCCACCTGCGGCGCCACCTGTTCACGCACAAAATCACGCGCCAGCGACTGACGCGCGGCAACGGCGTCCTGCGATTGACCGGTCAAAATGTTGCCGGCATCGTTTGGTGCCTTGTCCATCACGTACTGCGCAAACTGCTGGCTCAGGTTCTCGCGCATATCGCCACTGAGACTCTCGGTACGAGAAGCCTGCTGTGACAGCTCCTGGCTGCGGGTATGTGCACTACTGTATTGTTCGTAGCTGCTCTTGGCGCCTGACAAGGACGAAGAAAGCTGATCAATGCGCGAGTCCGCATTGTTATCCGTATGACTGCCGGACTGACTGGTGCGCTGGCTGGTCAGGTAGTCCATCCCTTCCTTAAAGTCAGCAGCGGCCTGGGCGCTCTGGTCGTGACGCGCATCCTGACTGCCACGCGTGCCGCTACTAGCAGAATGAGAATCTGTGTCGCTCCCTCTTTTGTCGTAACTTACGCCCATATATCCTTCTGCCGTTACACCATTCCCCAACACTTTCAATCCACCACTTGCGGAAACACCAGCTCGCGTATTAAAGCCCGCGGTATCAGTAACGGCTCTCGACGCCAACTCCTGCGTTGCCTGCTCTTTGCTGACATTGTTGGCCTTGGCATAACTTTCCACCGCGCTCGCCATTTTGTGCGCCGCGATGCTGGACTGGCTGTTTTGCGCCGTGTCGGCACCGTGGGTCATGCTGTCGCTGCTGCCACGTTGGCCGGTAAACTGCGACAGTTGCGTCCAGGCGCTGCTGATATTGCTGTTGAAGCCCTGCATGGATGTCTGCGCCTGGGTCTCGGCTTCCCGCGCCATTTCCTGCTGCGCGGTCGCAATCTGCTTCGTCACGCCGATATCTACCGGCAGTTTGGACATCGCGCCGCTCGCATCCCAGACGCTGCTGCCATCGCCCGTGCGGGTCTGTGTACCACCGGTCGGCAGTTGCGCGGTCATCTGGCCGGCACGCACGCTGCTGTTGGTATCCCAGGTGTTTCCCTGCACGTTGTCGGTTTGCATGTTGTTGAAGCTGTAGTTGGCATCCGACACGCTCATCGCCGCCGACGCCGCCGAACTCTGGTAGGCGCCGGTCATGCTGTGGCTGACGCTCATCAGCCCCTGCCCCAGCCCTTTGGCGATATACCAGGAGATAAACGGGATCATGCCGGAGATATAGCCGGCGGTATTGGCCAGATCGGAGTAGTTCAGCTTCACCGTGGACAGATTGCTCAGCACCACGGGCGAGCCGGCCTTCTGGCCGTAAAAGGCCATCGCGCTGTTGAGAATGGCGTACAACAGCGGCCAGCTCATCACCCACAGCCAGCCGAACACGTAGGCTTTGGCCACTTCCTTGCCCTGGTTAACCATGCCGATCACCACCAGAATGGGGAACATCCCCATCATCATGCCGATCAGGATGACCTGCAGCAGCGGCAAGGAGCGCATCATCACCTGCCCGAGCGTCGCCTGGGACAGGCGCTGCTTCTCGATGGCCGACGTGCTGGCGATGTTGAGCATGCCCGCCGTGTCACCGCTGCGCGCCGAGTAGCTCATGATGCCGCTGCGCAGGCCGTTCATGACGATGTTCTGCTTGATGATATCGCTGGCCGTCTTCTGGTTCTGGTAAAAATACTGGTAGCTGTTCCCCAGCAGCTGCCCGAACAGCAGATCGCGGTCTGGACGACCGCCAAGAATGCGCCGCGCATAATAGCTGTAGGTCGGACTGCCGGTTTTCGCTTCCAGGCCCAGCATGTTCTTCAGCGGCATCGCGGCTTCTTCACAGGTCTGGAAACGGCCGTCCTTGTTGAACACACCGCGAAGCGGACTCGGCTGGCGGAAGATCAGCGCATACGGATCTTCGGAATGCATCAGCTCCTCAAAGCTGTACTTGTGATTGAGCAGCATGTCGCCCACCACACAGTTCTGTACATAGTCGGCAAACAGGTTGGCCAGCTCCGGGTTCTGGGCGGTGAAGTCGGTGCTTCGGGACACCAGTGAGGAGCCGAACAGCATGCCGGTCTTGCTGTAGGTCACCGCATCCGGCTGGCTGAACACCATTTCGTAACTCAGCACCATGGCGTAACCGATGCGGGTGATGATGGTCGCCGGCAGCACAATCCCCAGCGGCACATTGGCCACCCGCTGAATCGAACGCTGATTGGACAGATCGATGATTTGCACCGGCTGCGCCTTGGTCAGCAACGCCGAGGAGAACACCAGCACAAACACCCAGCCCAGGATATCCATCAGGTCGCGACGGGCGGTATACCGCGCGGCCAGCACCAGCACGCTGATGGCTACCGCAAAATTCCGTATCCAGTCCCAGGTATCCGTCTGCATAAAGGCCGCGACCGCGTTAAGGTTCTGCGCCAGCCACTCCGAGCCGCCGATGACATAGATTTCCGTCATGTTACTGCGCCTCCCCGAACTGGTAGTTGTTCTGGTAACGCGTCAGCAGGCGTGCCGACACCTGCTGGCGCATGTAACGCATCTGCTGCTCGACGACCAGCAGGGCATCGGTCTGCACCTGAACGCGCGATTGCAGGGAGGCGATAAGCTGCCCGGCCTGCGTGAAGTTGTTGTTGATTTGCTCAACGGTGGCCTCCGGGTAGTTCCCGGTCGCCAGCATGGCGCGCGCGCCGCCCATCAGCTCCTGCAGGTACTGCATCAGGATGTCGTAACCCACGTAGTCGGCCAGTTGGTGCACCATCGCGCTGGACACGCCGAGCATTTGCGGGTCGGTCAGGTAAGTCAGCAACGGTACATGCGTGCTGGAAATCAGACCTTTCTCCGCATCCGTCAGCCGCTCGTCGTTGCGCGCCTTGCTCTCGATGCTGAACAGCATTTTTTTGATTTGCCCTTTCAGGGCATTGTCCGGACTTATCGTCGTGGTGCTGTCGGCCACCACCTTCAGGCACTTGTCGCTGTCGTTGCAGTGATAAACGCGGGCCGCGCCGCCTTCCATCAGCGCCTTGATAATGCTCTGATCGGTAGTGCGTGGCGGCAGCGGCGTGATTTCGCCGTTGGGGCCGAACACCAGCGAGCCGGTCAGCGTCATCACGAACTCCTTCAACTCCTTGTTGCCGTCGAACATCCGGTTTTTGGATAACGCATCCCACATGATGTTGATGTTCTTGGAGATACGCTCCTTATCCTTCTCTCCTGCCCGGTCACGCACCGAGTCACCTTTGCCCCCCACCGTGCAGCCCTGCCGCGAGGCAGCCCAGTCGGCGAAGATGTTGGATTCGCCGGCAATGTCCTGGCAGACCTTCTGCTGAGAGACCTGCGTGCGCGGGAACAGCCCGCCGACAATGCCCTGCGCCGCCTGGCAGCTGCTCATGTTCATGCTGTTGATGTCGCTGGCCATTTTCTGGATGAAGTCTTTGGCGTCTTTCAGCTCCGGCACGGTGGTCTGCAAGGCCAGATCGAAGAAGTAGCCGGCGGCGTTGGACATGATCTGTTTGGTAAAGCGCTGCAGCTGCTCGCCGTTGATAAAGCTGAACGCGCCCAGGTACGCATCGATGCCGCCGCAACCGGCATTGATATCCGGCAACGACATCGAGATCAGCTGTATTTGCTTCACGCCGGTGCGGGCGTAAATCGACCCGCCCGAGATATACCCGGCCGCCTGCCCCTGCCAGACCGCCGGTGCCGTGGTGTTGGACGCAAACCCCAGCTTGTCAAAAAACTGGTTCATGTCGCTGTTCATGTCGGCCACGGCCGGCACCGTCAAAAGCAGCCCCAGTGCGATGCCGCCAAACCGAGTGCGCAAAGTCATTGTTGACCTCCCCTCATCAGCGCTTCCTGTAACACGGTATCAAGACGCGCCATAAAGCCGCGCTCATCGCTGGCCCCCTGGATCATCGGGTAGGTCGCCAGCGTATTGACGTTCACCAAAAACGTTGTCGGCGACGCCACCGGCAGACCGGGGAAGAAGGTGCGCATCACCTCCGGCGGCGCCGGGATGGCCTCCGGGAACGTGGCATCGCCCTGGCCGTCGAAGGTGTAGGCGAACACGGAAAAGCCGACCCGCTCCGACAGTGCTTTCAGCAGCGGATCAAACTGATGGCAGTACGGACAGTGCCCCTGCATAAACAGCACCACCTTCCAGTCATTGAGGTTGACGCGCGCGCCGTTGCTGAGCGTAAACCAACGCGGCGCTGCCGCCGGCTGCGGAGCGGGGACGGACGTCGCTGATGGCGTCCAATTGACGCCGGCGTTTTTCTGCAGCGCCGCTATCTCATCAATTGTGGAGCCATGCGCCAGCCCGGTTAACAGCAAGGCCAGCCAGGCGATGTTAGCGATCCGCATTCTGCACCTCCCCGGCCCCGTGCTGTTCGTCTGTGGTCGCCGGCGACGGCGCCTGTTCACGATGTGCCGCGATATAAGCCTGTTTTTCCGCCTCCTCACGCTGCCGTTTGGGGACGCGTGCCAGCTCATCGAGGATTTTGTAGCCGCCGCACACCGTCAGGGTGAGCGCGATAAACTCGGCCAGCGTCACCGCCATATCCGGCGCCCGGTGCACCAGGCCGGCCACAATATGGAACCAGATCCCGAAGGCCGCGACCCAACCGCCGGTCGCGTCGATGTCAGGGAATTTAAATTTACGCATTCAACGCTCCTTAATAATTGGGTTTGAAGTCGGTAAAGACGTTCAGGAACTGTTTGGCCAGATCGTCCTGGCTGATAAAGCCATAGGCCAGCGGCTTGACCGCGCCGCTGCGCGGGTCAACCAGCACCAGCGCCGGGAAGTGGCTGATGCCCAGCCGCTGTGACTGTCCCACATCGCGCCGGCTCTCCGGCATCGCAGGGTTGACCACCCCGTCCACGGTCACCGGCACCACCGACAGCCCGTAGCTGTCCCGAAAGCCCTTCACCACGCTCACCAGCTGACCGTCGATCGGCTCCGCGCCGCGATAGAACAGCATCAGCCCGTACTGCTGCGCCATTTTGCCGATGGCCTCGCGCTGCGCGGCAAAGTCGGCGGCCAGCTGGCTTTTCACCGTGCCGTTGTAGTGGCTGTGCTTCAGGTTGTAGTCCAGCTCCGGGTGCGCCAGGAACGCGCGCTGCGCAGAGCGCTCAAACAGTCCCGCCTGCTGGGTGAAGTAGTTTTGCATCTGGAAGAACTTCACGAAGTTCTCGGTACTTGGGTACAGGATGGCGTCCGCCAGCCGCTCCTTGAGCGACTGCTGCAGCAGCTGCAGCTTTTGCAGTGCGCCGGCCGGTGCGGCCGGGGCTGCAGCCTGCGGTGACATCTCGTCGTCAGCGGGTTTGGCCTCCCGCTCATACCACTGCCAGCCGCCGGCCTGCGCAGTGAACGCCGCGCCCAGCAGGCTCAGACCCAACAGCGCTGCCGCCCTGCGGTTGGCCAACCCGCGTGCCGCCAAATTGACATTTGAAGTCCCGCGCGTTTTCACTTGGCTGCCTCCTGCATACGTTGTGCGATTTGCTGCTTAACCTTCTCCAGCAGTGCCGCGTCTTCGGGCACCTTCTGGTTTTTCATCAGGTCTTCATAGAAATTGGCAAAGTCCAGCTGGTCAAAGTTGATGCGCTGCAGCTCGTCTACGGTGATACCCCGGCAGTCCGGTGATTTTGCGTCGCCAAAGCCGATACCCAGCTGCCATGCCCGCCCCTGCTGCTGAACAATCTGCGCCAGCTTGCTGTCGAACTGGCAGTAGCTGCGCTTCTTCTGCAGGCAGACACCCAGCACTTTCTTGCTGCAGTATTCGCCGACGCTGACGGTCAATTTGTTCTCTTTCGCCTTGCCCAGCGCCTTCTCTTCGCTGTCGCAGTGCGCCAACCCGACGCTGTTACCCCACCCGGAGTCCTTGCAACAGTCGCTGAAACCGGCAAATGCCTTGCGGCAGGACTGCCCCTTACCGGTGAAGGCGCGCACATCGATACCGTTCAGCGCCGCCACGTCCTTGCCGGCGGCCGCCACCGCGGCCAGCTCGGAAACGGCGTGCGCAAAGTCGTTACCCTGAGTGCCCTTCTGCGCCTTGTCGCACTCCCCGTCCAGGCAGTACATCTGGCCACCGCACAGCATCACGTTACCGGTGGTGCGGGTTTCGCAGGAGTAGGTCACGTTCTCGTGCAGGCACTGGCCATACTCATCGGAGAAGGCGCAGCCGTGCGTGGCAATAGTGCAGGCCGGATTGTTGGCATAGGCTTCGCAGCTGCCCTGGCCGGCCTCCTGCAGCCGATAGGTGTCGGTAAAGCGCCAGCAGCTGGCCCACACCGGGTAGGTCTGGCCGTTGACCGTAACGGTTCTCTCGCCGCCCGGCTCACTGCAAACGGTATTGACCTTCACCGCCCCGGCCTCCTGCGCCAGTGGACAGTCGGCCGGTGTCGATGTGGTCGGCACCCAGACCTGCACCGACGAACTGCCGTCGAACTTCACGTAGAACACCATCGGCGAGCCGCCCCCGCCGCCGCTCAACTGCCTGACCATCGCATCCAGAAAGGTATCCAGATGGCCACCGGGGTCCATGGTGAGGAAAATATCGACCTGCTGCCCCTGCGTGAGCGTGACGTTACCGACGTTCAGCGGCCGGCTGCCCCAGTCCTGACGGCCATAGCGCACCTCATTCCCCAGCAGTGAAAAGGCCAGCGGCACGCCATAACTGTGCAGTTCGTCCTGCAGCTCGAGGTATATCGATCCCGTATTCAGCTTGCCGGTAAACGGCGCGGTAAAGGTGCCGTGAATGCGGTTGCCCTCTTTCCACCAACGGATCATCGATTTATCGATATGTGCGTTACGGTCTTCATAGCGGGTCTCATAGTGGCCACCGATGTCGGTGGCGCGTTCGCAGGTACGCATCACCGCCGTATCGCGCTCGCACACATGACGGGTGAACTCACTGCGCGTCACCTGCTCGGCCTTGCAGTCCGGGCCGGTCTTGCCGACGATGCTCTCGGCTTTGCCTTCAATCTCCTTGCCAGCCTGGATAAAGGGCGCATCATGAGAAATCGGCTCCTTGGGGTTCTTGAGCACCGAATCGGTCACCGCCTGCCCCACTTCGGTCTGGCCCCAGGCGGTGCCGCCGTCGGTCTTGAGGTTGTTGGCATCCCCGGCTGTGACGCCACCGTAATAGCCTTTTTCTTTCGGGTTGTCGGTGTAGTTCGGCAGCACGTTGGCCGGGTTGGTGTTCTGCAGCGTCCCTGTACCCTGACCGGCAATCTGTTTGGCAAACTCGCTGCCGGTCTGGAACACGTCATCACCTTCCGCCCGACAATCGCCGGTGGCGAAGATAAACGTCCCCAGCACCAGGGCATGTGTCGCCAGCAGACCGGGCAGAGACTTCACCAGGTGGGTCATTTGCCTTTCCTCCCGCGTTTTGTTTGCCCTTTTTTCGGCATTAACGCCCTGAATAGCAGCCATAACAGCAGTACGAGCCCCATGAGCCCCGCGATAACCAGGGTCAGTTGCATCAGTGAAAACAACTTCTGTAGGGGCGTGCCAAACATGTCCATATTCACGCTGCCGCTCATTTCACACCTGCCTTATCCAGTAATGCCTGAGCCGCGCCGGCGCAGTCGCCGTCTTTGGCAACCTTCTTCAGCGCCTGTGCCATCAGCAGGTTGCCGCGCACCACATCGAAGCCGGCCGCACAGCGCACGACCAGCGCCGGCACGGCGGTGATGCCGAACTGGGTATACGGCTGCGGGTCGATTTGCACACCGTCGATACCGCCGGCCTCCACCAGTTTTTGCACCCGCTGCACCGTTTCGCGCATGTCGCCATTCACCATGCCGCGCAACGTGGCCGGAATGCCGAAGCGACGCGCTTCCTGCAGCATGCGGCGCATGCCCTCCTCGGGAATAGCGAAGGACACGAAGTACAGCGCCCCTTCGGCCGGTTGCTCGGCGGCGTCCTGGCGCTGCTTTGCCGCCAGTTGGTTAATAAAGGACTGGTCGTCCTGGGACAGCGAACGCGGCGGCTGATTGCGCAGGAACTCCGGCACCGGGGTGTTTTGGTGCAGGTCAGCCGAGCGCTTTTCCTGCTCGCGCAGCCACGCCCGGTTGCTGTCCACCTGGGCTGCCGCCTGCTGCTGCGCAATCGTCACCTCGCTGGCAGGCGCAGCGCTGTCTGCAGCCCAACTCCCTGCCACATATAACGCCGAAAGCGTCAGCGCCAGGGCTAAGCTGTTCAATCTATTCATGGCGTTACCTTTAATGCTGCTGATCACCGTCACACTCCCCCCTCAGCCATCAAGAAACCCAGGAAGAAAATCGAAGCGAGGCCCACAGTCAGCGCATTAAGCAATAACAACGCCTCCATTGATGGCCAGAAATCAACCCCTTGCACCACTATTCCGAATAGCGAAATTACAAACCACAACACCCAGGCAACGAAGCAGACCAGGCCAGAGGCATAAGGACCAGATGACGTGTCATTCGGTTCGAAAACCACCACCCATAAAACAATGATCAACGTCCCTAACACGCATAAACCAAGCCATAAAGGCCAATTCAAAAAGGTCTGCTCTTGAGAGCCGGTTCTCAACGAAACCGCCCCCAACCCCAGAAATACGACCCAACTCAGTGGATAGAAAAATGAAATACGTTTAGAAAACATGGGCAATTCCCTATAAAAAAACGCAGTTGCGCTTGCGCCACATGACGTAGCCGAAGTTCTTCTTGCTGGCCGGTGAGTTGTGGCCCACCTCCCAGCGCATCACGCTGCGCCCCATCGGGTGACAGCGGGCGCTGTCCGGGTACATGTTCACCATCTGATAACGCCACCGCTCTTTCGGCATGATCGGCGACGGGTATTCGAAGCAGACCGCGCGGTCTTTGCCGATGGACTCCATGATTTGCCCCTGGCGGTGCAGTTTGAACGCCATCTTTTCCGAGACCAGCACCGACGACTGCAGCGGGCTGATTTCCTTGGCCACCCAGCCGTTGAACGGGTACATCGACCCCTGACTGCCGGCGCACCAGAACAGCGCGTCGATCGACAGATGGAAGCCGCTGGCAATGGCATCGGCCGCGCAGGCGCCCTGCGCCAGCGGGTTGGCAAAGACCACGGCTTCCGGGTTGAGAATGGTGGTCAGGCTGCTGTCGACCCAGGTCGGATCGATTTCCGACAGGTAGGCGATATCCATGTCCCCACCCTGCAGGCAGCCCGCGGAGGTGATGATGTTCAGCCAGTAGGTCAGCGGGTACTTGTACCAGTGGACGTGATAGAACGCGGTGGTCACGTCCCCTTTGCCACTGCTGCCACCCGTGCCGGTGCCAATCTTGCCGAGATTGATACTGAAGCCGCCCAGATTGACCATGCAGCCCGGCGAACGGGTCACGTCAGTCATGGCCATCGGCTCCCAGTACCCCATTGCCATACCGATACGCTGAAAAATCGGCGGCGGCATGGGGCAGAACTGGATAGGGCTGCCCGGATTGCTGGTATCCGGCAAATCCCCTTTCCCGACCGGAATGCTCCCAATCGAGAGCGGGAAGATGCAGCGCCAGCAGATATCGGTGATCGGGTTAACAAAGCGCCCCTGACAGGCCGCATCCGCCGCCTGTGACGGTGCCGAAAACAGGCCTGCCACGACCAGCAACGCCGAGAGCCAGCACCGGGTCATGCGCGACGCTCCTGGCAATGCGTCGCCCACTGCGTTCCCCGGTAAATCTCTTGCACATCACCGGCGGCAACCATCCGAGCGGTGGGACGTGCCTCATCCTGCGGCGGTAATAACGCAGCCAGGGTGCCCAGCAGACTGTCGATAAGCGCCAGCTTGTCGAACAAATAAGGGCAGTGACCGTCCTGATCGGCAGGCAGCTGTTTACGCAGCTCGTGGGCTACCTCACGGCACTCAAGAATGCATTTGTAGATCCCACCGTTTGCCGACGCCGCCTTGCGGATGGCCATCAACTCGCCGTGGCGCGCGGCCAGCAATTGGCGACAGCTCTGCAGCTGATTCTCGGTCGCAATAAAACGTTTACGTGTCACAAACATACTGTTCCCCTTCAGTTCGCGCTGCCGGCGGCAGGAATGGATTCGATACGCAGCCGCAGGCCGCTCGGCGCCGCCGTGATGCGCGCCGGCACCGTCGTCAGCCCGAACCGGCGCGACAGCGCCCCGCCCTGATCGAAGTAGATACGGCTGTCGAGCGCGGCAGAGGTCTTGGGAATGTCGCCGTTGACCAGAATGACCTTCACCATCAGGGTCTCCGGCTGCTGCGCCTTCATCCAGGCAACCTGCTGCGGATCGTCGCCGTCGATGAAATACAGCGTCTGCGCGAACGGTACGGTGGCCAGCGGGTTGATAACGTCGCCCTTGCGGGCAAACACGCGCCCCTTGTCGTCTTTCAGGTCAGAAGAGAGCTGCACGCTCGGGTCGAAGAAGCGTTCGGCATAGCGCTCGGTTTTTCCGATGCCGGCGACCGGCTCAGGCCGCTGGCTGTGCTTCACGGTACGCTCTTTGAACGCAGTCATTTCCTCATCCCAACGGCCGCTGCGCTGCAATTCGGTCAGCCTTTCGTGAATGGTCTGCAGCATGTCCGGCTCGGTAACAGGGTACAGATCGCCCCAGGTGCCGAAGTCTTTGGCCACCGCCATGCTCGTAAGCTGAGAAAGCCCGAGCACCGCTATCTGTAGTGGTTCAGCAATTTCGGACACCTCAATAGCCTGTTAATGTAACGACAGAAAATTGAGGTAAGCGAGTAATGACCCAACGTAAACAAACCAAACGCCGTTTTTCTCCTGAGTTCAAGCTGGAAGCCATCGAGCAGGTGACTAAATACCAACAGCGTGCTGTTGATGTCGCTCTAGCCCTGGATTTGGATCCCAGCCAGCTTCGTAAATGGATCCGTCAGTATGAAGCCGAGCTCCAGGGGGTTACGCCTGCCGGCGTGGCAGTGACACCAGACCAGCGTCGCATCCAGGAGCTGGAGAAACAGGTTCGCCGTCTGGAGATGGAGAAAGAGATTTTAAAGCAGGCAGCCGTGTTGATGAGCGAAATCCCCGTCAAATCTGTGCGCTGATCACACGGCTAAAAATGAAATGGCCTGTAGCAGAATTATGCCGTCTGTTGAAGATGCCGCGCAGCGTTTATTACGCATCGCGGTACCAACGTGTTGATGCCGAACGCCTGGAACTGCGAGCACAGATCCGGGCGTTACATCAGCTTAGCCGCGGGTCCGCCGGCAGCAGGACGTTAAGTTTGCTGATGCGCAGGAAGGGTTATGCCATTGGGCGCTGGTTGGCCAGAAAACTGATGCAGGAATGTGGTTTACTCAGTCGCCAACCGGGGAAGCACCGGTATCGTGGAGCCCGAGAAGAAGCAGTCGCCTCGCCAAACCTGCTGAAAAGGCGATTTATGCCGGCCTCACCGAACCAGGTATGGTGTGGAGACATCAGCTATATCCGCCTCCATGGCGGTTGGTGTTACCTTGCGTTGGTCGTCGATCTTTATTCACGCCGCGTGGTGGGCTCGGCACTCTCGTTATCACCGGATGCGAATCTAGCCTGTCGCGCGATGCGTAATGCCCTGGAGACACGGCGGCGTCATGGGCGACTGCTCTTTCATTCAGACCAGGGCTGTCAGTATAAAAGCAAACAATACAGACAGTTATTATGGCGAAGTGGGGTAATGCAAAGCATGAGTCGCCGAGGAAACTGCCTGGATAACTCACCGATGGAAAGGGTGTTCCGAAGTCTGAAAAGTGAATGGATACCGAGCACAGCGTATAAAGATCTGCATCATGCCTCGCAGGATATTCAGAGCTGGCTACAAACCTGGTACAACCAGATTAGGCCACATAAATATAACGGAGGGTTATCCCCCTGCGAGTACGAAAAACAATGGAAAGAGGCTACGAAGGTGTCCTGATTTTGTGAACCACTACACCTTTGCCTGTTCGTCAAGCGCCTGGAGCGCGGTCACTTCGTCTGGCCCTCCGTCAGCGACGGCAAAATCCACCTGACGCCAGCGCAGTTGGCCATGTTGCTCGAAGGCCTCAACTGGAAACACCCTCAGCGCGTATATCCGTCTGGCCTGCGCGTATAACCTGTTGTAATGTTGAGAGATGAAAACCGAAATCCCCGACGACATTGACGCGCTGAAAACCATGGTGCACCAGCAGCAGGTGTTGCTAAAGCAGCTCCAGGCTCAGATGTGCCGCTATGAAGGGCAGGTAGCCGGCTATGAGCGGGAAATCGAACGCCTGAAGAGCCAGCTCGATAAACTCAAACGGATGCTGTTCGGCCAAAGCTCGGAAAAACTGCGCAACAAGCTCGAGAAAAAAATCCGCGAGGCCGAAAAACGGTTGGACGAAATGGAAGGCCGGCTGCATACCGCCAAGGGGGGGCTGGAGGCCGTAGCAGCGGTAACGGCGGAGTCTGCTGAAACAGGCGTTGTTCCAGAAGGGTCGGCAGAAAAACCGGTCACACCGCGCCCTTCATCGCGCAAGCCGCTGCCGCCGACGTTACCACGTGAGACCGTGCGTATCGAACCGGCGGAAAAGGTCTGCCCGGTCTGCGCCGGCGAATTGGCGGCGCTGGGTGAAACGGTCAGCGATCAGTTGGATATCATCAACAATGCCTTCAGGGTCATCGAAACGGTGCGGCCGAAGCTGGCCTGCCGGAAGTGCGATGCCATCGTGCAGGCCCCCTTGCCGGCGAAGCCGCTGGACCGCAGTTATGCCAGCCCGGGGCTGCTGGCGCGTATCCTGGTGAGTAAATACGTTGAGCATACGCCGCTGTATCGTCAGAGCGAAATCTACGCGCGGCACGGCCTTGAGCTGAGCCGTAACACGATGGTGCGTTGGGTGCAGGCACTGGCGGAAAAACTGAGTCCGCTGGCCGATGCGCTGAACCGGTACATCCTGTCGGCGGGCAAGGTGCATACTGACGATACGACGGTGCCGGTACAGGCACCGGGCAATGGCAAAACACGCACCGCCCGGTTATGGGTCTACGTGCGGGATGACCGAAACGCCGGGGCATCGATGCCACCGGCGGTGTGGTTCGCCTACTCGCCAGACCGCAAGGGTGCACATCCTCAAGGGCACCTAGCGGAATACCGTGGCGTACTGCAGGCGGATGCGTATGGCGGTTATGACGCGCTGTATGAAACCGGTCGAGTAACGGAAGCGGCGTGCCTGGCGCACGCGCGAAGAAAAATCCACGACGAGCATGCCCGGCGCCCAACGGCGCTGACGACCGAGGCGCTCAGACGAATAGCGGAGCTGTATGCCATTGAGGCCGATATCCGGGGCAGCCCGGCGGAAAGTCGGCTGGCGGTCAGGAAAGAAAAGAGCCGGCCGCTGATGCAGTCGCTGTACGAGTGGATCCAGGAACAGATGAAAACGCTGTCTATACACGCAGAAATGGCGAAGGCGTTCGGCTACATGCTGAAGCAGTGGGGTGCGCTGAACGTGTTCTGCGGAGACGGTTGGGTCGAAATCGACAACAACATCGCTGAAAACGCGTTGCGGTGCGTGGCGTTGGGGCGAAAAAACTGGTTGTTCGCGGGCTCGAACAAAGGCGGTGAAGCTGCGGCGATCATCTACAGTCTGCTAGGCACCTGCAAGCTGAATGGCGTGGAGCCAGAGGGCTGGTTGCGCGATGTACTCGGCAAAATCAGCGACTGGCCATCGAACCGGGTGCACGAACTGCTGCCCTGGAACCTCACAACCGTAAAATAATCCTTACGCTACGTCCTACACAGGGCGCTTACGGTTCAAACGTGACGCTTACGTTGAAGCAGTGGAATGCGTTGAATCTCTACTGCGAGAACGGCTGGGCGGAAATCGACAACAATATCGCGGAGAACGCCCTGCGCGGAGTCGCGCTGGGGCGAAAAAACTGGCTGTTCGCCGGGTCAGATGCAGGCGGAGAGTGTGCTGCGCTCCTGTACTCGCTGATCGGCACGTGCAAACTCAACGGCGTAGAGCCGGAGGCGTGGCTGCGCTACGTCATCGGACATATCCAGGACTGGCCGGCGAATCGAGTGCGCGATCTGTTGCCCTGGAAAGTCGATCTCACCTCACTCTAAGCGTCAATACGGTTCAAATGTGACGCTTACGAAAAAACGATGGACTATTGAAGATAAAAAACACCATGTCGCCGCCTGGCGCTCCAGTGGACTTACCCGGCAGCAATATGCCGAACTACATCATATTGCCTTTACTGCGATGCGCGAATGGCCGCAGGTGGTCGCAAAATACGAACGCAGGAAAAATGAGTCAGGATTGCTTCCGGTACATATTTCCACGGACTTACCTGCTGGAAATCCGTCGCAGATGGTCAACGATCCCATTATGCTGTTTTTGCCAGGCGGCATCCGTATGAGTTGCCACTCCACCCAACTCACTGATGTTTTCAGGGCGCTCAAACATAAGGGACACAGCCTAGTACAGTTTACCTTATATCACTGGCGCTGACACCTGCTGTCGTCTAGGTTAATCACCCGATCTGCCGACGCAATGGTTGATTCTCGATGGGCAATGATCACCCGCGTAATACTGAGTGCCTTAATCGCCTGATTCACCCTCGTTTCACTCTCCTTGTCCAGCGCACTGGTCGCCTCGTCCAGGAACAAAATCGCCGGCCTCTTGTAAATGGCCCGGGCAATGAACAAGCGTTGCTTCTGCCCGCCGGATAATCCTTCCCCCAGCTCACCAATCAGGGTTTCGTACCCCATCGGCATGCCCATGATCACCTCATGCAGATAGCTGGTTCGGGCACAGGCTTCCATCCAGGCGTCATCCAACTCATCTGTGAATCCGCAGATATTTTCCCGAATCGAGCCGGAGAACAACTTGTCGTCCTGCATCACGCAGGCGATCATCTTGTGGTAGTTGTTGATGCCGAGCTGCCGGATATCGATGCCGTTCACCTCAACCTGCCCTGAATTTGGGGGAAACAGCCCGCACAGCACCTTCATCAACGTGGTCTTGCCAGTGCCGGACGGGCCGACGATGGCCACGCACTCGCCTGGCGCAATGTTGATGTTCAGGGCATCGAAGACTGCCGGTGACTGACTATCGTACCGGTAGCTCAGGGCGTGGGTAGACAGCCCCGCGGGGTGCATTCCCCCCGCGTAGGGAAGGTCGGGTTTACGGTTTTCTCGTGGGTGCAGGGCGATATCGGCAATACGTTCGTTATGCAGGCTCATCATGCGCAGCTGCAACAAAAATTCCGTCAGCGACCCAATACGGTCAGAAAACTGTCCCCGAAAGGCGCCGAACGCAACGAACATGCCGAGGGTCATCTGATTGTCGATCACCAGGCTGGCCCCCAGCCACAGTATGACAACCTGGTCACAGGTTGCCACGAAGGTGTTTATCCCGCCAAACAACATATCCATTTTGGTGATCCGGATATCGGTATTGATGCTGTCGATTTCCAGGTTGAGCCAGTGGGCGATGCGGCGTTCCGCCATGCCCTGCATCTTGACCGTGGCAATACCGTACAGCGTCTCCATAAAATAGGAACCGGCGCGGGCATTTCTCACCAGCGCTTCTTCAGACAACTGGCGATAATACCCATAGGTCAGCAGGCGCATCAGCACGTAGAGCCCGGTGAAGGCGACCACCACCCCGCTCAGCCAGCCACCATACAGCACCATCATCACCAGTACACCAATCACCATGATGCCATCCATGATGGCGCCGACGATACTGGTGGTGAAGGTGCTGCGCAGCGTATCCAGTGAACCGAAGCGAGACTGAATGTCACCTAGCTTGCGCCGTTCAAAGTAACCAAGCGGCAGGCGCAACAGGTGGGTAAACAGGCCGGACTGCCACTGCACGTTGATGAGCGTCGACATGACCAGTCCGGACCAGGCGCGCACCATGCCAATGGCGGCACGCAACAGGATGAACAGCATCAGCCCAACGCAGATGAGCGTCAGTAACCCACGATCCCCGGCGGGAATAGCGTGATCCATCACCAGCTGCGTGCCGATGGGCATCACCAGGTTGATGATTTCGAACACCAAAGACAGGCAAAAGATCTTACCGAGCGCCCCCTTGAGACCGTGTACACTGCCGATCAGCGAACGAAGGCTGAATTGATGGCGGACGCTGTCGGCGATGAAGGTGCTGCCGGGCCAGACCTCTAGCGCTACGCCGGTGAAACTGTGCGACAGTTCCGTCAGGCTGACGGCCCGGCGCCCGCGCGCCGGATCATGCAGCACCGCGCGGTGACCGTTGACGCTGACCAGCACCACGAAATGGTTGAATTCCCAGTGCAGAATGCAGGGCAGTTTTAGCGCACCGAGTTCGTCCAGATCCAGAGACAGAGGACGGGTGCTCAACCCCAATTGCTCGGCGATGCCGGTCAGTCCAACCAGCGTTGCACCGCGGGTTGACAGGTTGAACTGCCGGCGCAGTGCGATCAGGTCGATGTTTTTGCCGAAATAACCGCAGATCATCGCCAGACAGGCCAGTCCGCATTCCGACGACTCGGTCTGGTGCACCATAGGAACCCGGTGGCGCAGCCGCAGAGCCAACTGGCTAACCAATTGTTTGAACGAGAGCTTATTCATTGACCGGCCCCGTTGCACTGTGCTTCATGTCGTAGAACGGTGACAGCATCCATTGATAAATCTTCCTTTTTTCCAGAAACAGGGTGCTTTGCGCTTTCATGCCGTTTTCCAGGCTCAGATGTTTACCGTCGTAGGCAATGGCCTGTTTCTCTGGTCTGACGATGACCTTGTAGTACGGCACGGTGGCAGACAGCGCGGCTTTGGGCGCCCCCTGATAGGTCTGCATTTCCTGTGGTGAGGCCGGGGCTTTGGAGATGACGGACACCGTACCGGCAAACTGGCCGAATTTTTCCGCCGGAAAGGCGTCATAACGCACATTGACCTTGTCACCGGTCGCTATGTAGGGGATGGCGTCGTTGGGCACCCACAGCACCAGGGCGTAGTGATCGATGTCGTGGGGGATCACCTGCAGCAGACTGTCACCCACGTTGACCATCTGGCCAACCGTGACGCTCAGCGAGTCGATGCGGCCGCCTGCCAGCGCGCGAACGATGATCGCCCCGCCGGCATCGATGTTGAGTCGCTCCTTTTGCAGTTCGTAGCGCTGCAACTCCATCTGGTAGATCTGGTTATCAAATTCGGCCGCCTGGGTATGGATCTGGCTTTCCAGTGCGGTGATCTGCAGCGCATTCTGTTCGTTCTGTCCGGACAGGCTCAGCAGGTTGTTCTGCTGCTGGTAGTACAGCGCCACCTGGTTGGTAAGCTGATCCTTGTTGATCAGCCCCTTGGTCTGATAGTGCCGGTAGTTCTCCATGTTATCCTTCATGATGCGTATCCCTTCCTGGGCGCGTCGGAGGATGTCGGTGGAGCGGGTGAGCGCGGCGGTATATTGCACCTTCTGTTTTTCCAGCATGGTGAGCGTGGCCTGCTTGCTGCTTTCCAGTCGGCTGATGATTTGCGCAATGCGCGCCAGCTGGTCATCGATATCCCGTTGCTGGTTATCGCTGACCACCCCGCTGCGGGTACTTTTGCTGACGTCAATCTGGTAAATTGGCGCTCCGGCGGCGATCACCTGCCCTTCGGTGACAAATTGTTTGACCACTACCCCCTGAACGGAGGAATAGACATTGGCGGCCCGGGGATAGGTGCTGATCTCACCGGTTACGTTGACCCGCCGGGTATAGGTACCTGCGATCACGAAAGTGAGAAAAGCAATGAGAAAAAACAGGCAGAGCCCTGCCGTGAGCCAAAAGGGAATACCAGGCAATAGCAATGCCCGGCCACGCCATTTCAATTTATGGTTATCGACCGCTTCTTGACGAAACACCGTTTATTCCTTAGGGGAGGGAAAAACCACCTTACTAGGTAGGTGGTTCGTTTACTATTTTATATCAATATCCCCGACGAAGCACTATTTAAATTTAGCGGCACTGACCTTACTTCCCTAATTCAGGACGTGGCAGATAGCGATAGTGCTAGCTCGAGTGTTATTAACGTTGCCATTTAAAACAATGGCAGACATATAACGGTTAATAAATTAACCATTTAAGGTTTTTTGTTTCCGTTTATTTGGTTTTTAATCAACTCATTTGTTGCTGTAGCACCAGCACCAATTGCCACCCCTTCGCCAGCTTTTTTAACGATGCCAGCTCCATATTTTGCGACAGCTCCAGCGTTTTTAGTCACCGTGGTACTAATGAGTCCGCCGAGAAGTTTAAGTAAAGCACCCATACTCCCCCCTGAAACCATCTTAACTTCAACTTGTGATAATTCTTTCATCATACTCTCCTTGGTTGCTAAACAATTTAATAAGAAAACAAATGTTACGATATGGAATCTACAAACGGGTAGGCCATAAAGTCAATGTTTTTTTGTTATGTTATAACGAACCATCAAGTGCCGGCGGAATATTACTGGTACACCTGCCACGAATTTAGTGCCCCTGCGGGCTGAGAGATCCCCAGAAATCAGGGCTAATAAATCAGCACCATATTCTGGTAGGCTCTGCAAAGGCTATTTAAAACGGTGCTTAGCACCGTTCGCCTTAACATTAGGCTGTGTCCCTTAATTACCTAGGCTATAGTAACTGCCTGTTTCCACAACACATGAACGTAGCGCCCCTGCGGGACGAGCACGGCAGCGCAGCTGCCTCAACCGTCTTTAAGATCCAGCTTCACCTCAACGCCGACGCTGTCTGACAGCCCTATCGATCGCAGGGGGAGCATGCCCCTGCCGCGTTAACACCCGCATAAAATGAGCAAGTCTGCGACGTGAGCCGGCTGGCGCCGACGCCCTTTTCCTGCCCGATAATGCCCTGTAGACTCTGCCCCATGTATATTCCGCGCCCCGCAAAGCTGCTGTTCCAGCATGACGAAGGCTGGAGCCGCTATCTCGACAAACACGGTGACGCCCTCAGCGACTGGACCAAACTCGCCGTCGAGCGCATGCTTGCCTGCGGCACCTGTGCCATGGGCGTACGCCGCTACTGCTGCGCCTCGCCGGGCTGCACCCACGCCCGCTTCTTCTGCCAAAGCTGCAAATCCAAAGCCTGCAGCAGCTGTGGCCTCAAGGCCACTGAGCAATGGACTGCCGAACAGCAGCACATCCTGCCCGACTGCGACTGGCAACATATCACCTTCACCATGCCGCACCTGCTGTGGCCGTTCTTCAACAACAACTGGCCGCTGCTGAACGACCTGTTTCGCTGCGCCACGCGTGCCATGCTCCGCTGGGCACGTCAACAGGGGATCGAAGTCGGTATCTTCTGTGCGCTCCATACCTACGGCCGGCAGCTCAATCAGCACCCGCACATCCACGTTTCCGTTACCCGCGGCGGACTTGATGTCAAACACAACACTTGGCGTAATTTGTTCTTTAAAAAGAAAGAAGTGGAAGCCATCTGGCGCAATGCCGTCGTCTATCTGCTGCGGGACAACTACGCCCGCATCAATCCCGGCGCCCTGCCGGGCCTGGGCCATATCCGTAACGAAGATCGGTGGTACCACTACCTGCATGCACAATACCGGCGTTGCTGGAAAGTGCACTTTGCCAAAAAGACCCGCGGCGCCTGGCGCAGCGTGAAATACCTGGGCCGTTATCTGAAGCGCCCGCCGGTGGCGGCCTCACAGCTGCGCCACTACCGCGGCGGTGCCGTGGTGCATCAGTATTACGATCACCGCACGCAGCAGCACAAACGGCAGAAAATCAGCCAGGAGGAGATGCTGCAGCGTTACGTCAGCCATATTCCGGCGCGGCATTTTAAAATGGTGCGGTACTACGGTTTTCTGGCCAACCGCAAGCGAGGCTCACTGCTGCCGAAGGTCTACAATGCGCTGGAAATGACGGTACGGGAAAAACCGAAACGTCCCGGGTTCGCGGTGCTGATGAAAGGCTTCCTGGGAACCGATCCGTATCAGTGCATCCTGTGCAAGGGCCGACTGCGTTTTGCCGGCGCCATGGCGGGCGAGCACGCGACAAAAATGCTCTCTGACAGGCTGCACCGGATGGCCAAAAAACGATGGCTTCAGACCCCGGCTCTGGATAAGTGTGCCTGAAAAAAGAGTTTTAGCGTAAAAACACGGCAAAACTGTCATTTATACCTATTACCACACGACAGGTCGCACCACATGGTGATCCTCATTGCCCCCGTCCATGGTTAGGAAACTAAAAAAAGGTCGATTGAGTTTCCTAACCATCGAGGTCGGTATCTTCTGCGCGCTCCACACCTACGGCCGGCAACTCAATCAGCATCCGCATATCCACGTGTCTGTCACCCGCGGCGGTCTCGACATCAAACACAGCACCTGGCGGCAGCTCTTCTTTAAAAAGAAAGAGGTAGAGCAAATCTGGCGCAACGCCGTGGTTTACCTGCTGCGCGACAACTACGCGCAAATCAACCCCGGCGCCCTGCCGGGTCTCGGCCATATCCGTAATGAAGACCGGTGGCACCGCTACCTGCATGCCCAGTATCGCCGTTCCTGGAAAGTTCACTTTGCCAAAAAGACCCGCGGCGCCTGGCGCAGCGTGAAATACCTGGGCCGGTACCTGAAACGTCCGCCAGTGGCGGCTTCACAGCTCCGGCATTACCGCGGCGGGGCCGTGGTCCATCAGTATTACGATCACCGCACGCAGCAGCACAAACGCCAGAAAATCAGCCAGGAGGAGATGCTGCAGCGCTACGTCAGTCATATCCCGGCCCGGCATTTTAAGATGGTGCGCTACTACGGCTTCCTGGCCAACCGCAAGCGGGGCTCACTACTGCCGAAGGTCTACGACGCCCTGGCGATGACGGTACGGGAAAAACCAAAGCGGCCCGGTTTCGCAGTGCTGATGAAGGGCTTCCTGGGCACCGATCCGTACCAGTGTATCCTCTGCAAAGGCCGGCTGCGTTTTGCCGGCGCCGTGGCGGGCGAGCACGCGACAAAAATGCTCTCTGACAGGCTGCAGCGGATGGCGAAAAAGCGATGGCTTCAGGGCCCAGCTTTGGATAAGTGCGCCTGAAAATCAGGTTTTAGATTAAAATAATATCAAAACAGGCATTTTTCAGCATTACTCTGCGACAGTCCGCACCATATGGGGTTCTTCCTTGCCACTGTTCATGGTTAGGAAACCCAATAAAGGTCGATTGAGTTTCCTAACCGTGGACGCCCGAAGGGTGGCGACGGCTCGACGGCGCCATGCGCAGCACGACAGCGCGCCCGGACGCCCAAATTACGCCAAATATGCAAAGTACAAGTAGAAGTGAGCGTTATCACCGACGACGCAGTTCTGCACAACGCCTCACATGCAGAAGGCACGCCAAAAACTCGAATTATCCAACCTGGTTGCCGTCACCAGCGCCGTCCAGGTGAGGCTCACAATGGCCATGATGGGCCTGCACATTGATTTGCGCGAGGAGCGCCCACGAGTGGCATAGTCGTTACTGATTTCTGTATTTAAAGAAATATGATTTTCATTAAATACAGATAATCGTAATGATAGCTTTCAAACGGTACGCAGGGAGTTACGGCTCGACAGCAATGATGAGTCGTAACCTGCCTGCCCTACCGTCTCACCATAAACGCAAAAGCGTTTAATCTTAAAATCGCATAATCGTAAAACAGTAAATACAGAATTACTCTTTTCCGTATTTATCATATAACAGCTCGCGCACCTCATCGGCGATCTTGGTGCCCCTCAGGGCACAGGCAGACTTGATGGCCTTATGCAGGCTCTCCGGGATATCAATCGTGAGTCGCTTCATTTTCTCGACCGGCTGCAGTGGTGCTTCTTCGACAGCGCGACTTTCCACCCAGGCATCCGCACTGGGTGCAGGTTTGGTTGGCTTGGCACCGAAAGTCACTTTTTTCCCACTCATACTTATTGCTCCAAAATTTCGTTAACCAGGGCGCCGATCTCTTTTGACGCCGCCGAATCCGGCTCTAGCTCGAAGACGGCTTTACCGACCGCAGCGGCCTCAGCGAAAATCACGCGCTGTGAAACCGTGGCCTTCAGCACCGGCGTTTCATACGTCGACAGCGCCTCGCCCACATCGCGGCCTATCGCAGTATTTACGATTTTACGATTAACCGCAAATACAGATTTAAGGTTTTCTTTATAAATCTTGGCTTCCTGGATCAATGTGACCACTTCCTGTGCCGCCCACACGTCATACGGACTGGGCTGAACAGGGATCACCACCAGGTCTGCCGCCATAATGGCGGAACGGGCCAGATCCGTGACGCGGGGTGGGCCATCAATGATGATGTGGTCATAATCCTGGGTGAATTTGCCGATATCCTTGTGCAGCGTGGCGCGCGGCAACCCCAGCACCGGGAAAGCGGACTCATCTTCCCGTGCTGCCGCCCAATCCAGGGCGCTACCCTGAGGATCGGCATCAAGCAGCAATACGCGGGCACCATCCGCCGCCAGACGGGCAGCAATATTGACGCTGAGAGTGGTTTTGCCAACTCCCCCTTTCTGGTTCAGTACAGAGATAATCATCAGGTACTCCTGGTATGAGTTATTACGATTTTCAGTAAAACCGTATTTCTGCAAACTAACAATTACGATTCAATTGCAGTGTATGCATAAGCGCGGGCAAGGTCAATACTGAAATCATCAAATACGCTTTTCCGTAAAATCGTATTTGCGATTAATTGTAAAACCAGATAGTTATCTTAGATAAGGGAGCGCCAGCAGCTCCCGCGCTTCATCAACGGGCAGGGAGAAAGCCAGATCCGGCGTGACATCCAGGGCGAAGATCCGGGTATAAATTTCGGTATTTTCCAGGCGCTTGTGGCCCATCAGCGCCTGGACCTGTTTGACGTGCACATCGTTCATCAGCAGATGCATCGCATAGCTGTGGCGGAACGTGTGCGGGGTGATGGGGCGCACCGAAAAAGTCACGCCATCCTGGGCGGCACGGCGAACCGCCGCCCGCAACCAGTTACGCGGCGTCTCCTGGCTGGCCACATCCCACATCGGCGTCGCCCGGCGTGTCAGCAACTTGAATGTCGCAAAATAGCCCTGCAGCCGGCGCACATACCCCGCATCCGGCAGCGGCACAGCCCGGAACGGAGCCTCCCGTCGCTGCTGCTCTTCCTTGGTCGGCCGGCGGCGCGGCCGGGGCGCGCGTTGCTTCAACGTGCGCAGCCGGACAAACGGCAGATCGCCGTTGAAGAACACATCCCCCGGCGTCAGCGCCAGGGCTTCATTGATGCGCGCGCCGGTGTTCCACAGGGTTTCGATCAGCATGCGCTGGCGCAGATCGGGCAGGTAGTCGAGCAGCACCGCAATTTCGGGCGCCAGCAGGTAGCGGGGCACATCCAGTGAGGCGGCCAAGGCCATTTCGCGCAGCCGCACGGCGCGCGCGAAGCCGCCAGGCAGACTGATCGCGCTACGTGAAATCTGTCCCATCTCGAGGGGGATGATACTCAATTTTTCATTCTCCGCACTCTGTGCACTTTTCGGCCTTCAAAGGCCGCGATCGCGCTTTGACACCCTCGGCGATCGCCGGGTTGGCGCTCAATGCACTATTGTGCCGTGTCAGCCCCGGCGCCGTGAAGCCGAATAAATCGGTGATCGGTCAGGACAGCATCGCATAAATATTGGGGAAAAAACGTAATGTGCGTAAAAAACACAATCATCAATGACGCCGGTTGGCGCCGACATGACAGGCGTAACGCAAACACCGTCCCTAATCCGCTGTGACACAAGGGAAAATCAGCCAGGGGGCGGCCGGGCAGGGCGGTTGGGGAGTCTACCGGTAATGCCCAATCACTGAAACAGAAGCAAACCGCAACAGCTTTGGAACTTTGTCGAAAGCACGATAAAATGGTGGGATGGATAGATAAGATAAACGCATAAGGCCGCTCACAACATATGAAATTTACCCAGCAGGACATTAAACTGTTCGATGAAATATTTAAAAGCGCCTCCGGTTATGTATTGGACTTTTCAAATAGAACGATGCGGGAGTTTTTTGAAGAAGAACTTTCCATTGATATTGATAACGAAATATATCTTGATGAGGGCGATTCAAAAGCAAAAAGATTACGGTGCTTTATCAAAAAGACCGACCGCGATACAGTGTTAAAAGTCATCGATAAGCTGTGGGTTTATCGTAAATTAATGACAACAGATCCTGTCACGGCGCGGGATGAAATCTTATATGCTCAACTTGTTGAGAGAATAAATAATACCGACATAGTCTCTGCTCAAGGAATAATACCGCCAACCATTTCTGTCATTCAGTCCATTGATGTAGGTTATTTTCTTAATGAATTGGAAACCATGAAATCAATGCCCCCTCAGCAACGGGGATACCGATTTGAAGGATGGCTTAACGAACTCTTTTCCGCATTCCGCCTGTCGCCCAATGCTGGATTTAGGATTACCGGTGAGCAAATTGACGGGAGCTTCAACTTACACAATGAAACCTACCTTATTGAAGCAAAGTGGCACAATCAAAAAACCTCAGCCCTCGACCTGCATGTCTTTCAGGGGAAACTAACGCAAAAAGCAACCTGGACTCGCGGGGTTTTTATCAGTTGGCAAGGCTTTTCACCTGACGCATTGAATGCCTGGGGAAATTCAAAAAGCGTTATCTGTGTAACAGGCTATGATTTATATCACATGCTGTTGAATAATATCAGCTTGATTGACATGCTTGAAAGGAAAATACGCATCGCGGCAGAAAGAGGCGAGTATTACGTCAGCATTGATAAACTTTACCCAGGCATCATTAAGGCTGGCCACCCAAATTAATCGTTTTCGACAGAGAGCGCGGTTTTTATGCCAAATAGTGAGCTTTCACCGGAACATGATAGGATACCATCATGAAAACGACCCCAACTGCACATGATGCGCTGTTCAAACAGTTTCTGACACACCCGGAAACAGCCCGAGATTTTCTGGAGGTGCATTTGCCACCGGCATTGCGCCAGGCGTGCGATCTGAATACTCTGCGACTGGAATCCGGCTCGTTCGTTGAAGATGATCTACGCGCCTATTACTCTGACGTGCTCTATTCGCTGAAGGCCGGGCAGGGTGACGGCTACATTTACGCGCTGATAGAACACCAGAGCTCCCCCGACAAACAGATGGCCTTCCGTTTAATGCGGTATGCGATTGCCGCCATGCAACGCCACCTTGCCGCCGGCAACGAGCAACTGCCGCTGGTTATCCCAATCCTGTTCTATCATGGGCAAGTCACACCATACCCATATCCGATGAGCTGGCTGCAGGCATTCAGTGATCCGGAGCTGGCCGGCCAGCTGTATAGTGGTGAATTCCCGCTGGTCGACGTCACGGTTATTCCTGACGACCAAATCATGCAGCACCGTCGCGTGGCCATCCTGGAATTGCTGCAAAAACATGTCCGTCAACGCGACCTGGCCGAGCTGCTGGAACAACTGGTCACACTGCTTTTGGCCGGTTACACTACCAATGAGCAGCTGACGTCACTGATGAATTACATGCTGCAGGTTGGTGAAACCCGCAACCCGGGCGAACTATTATCAACCCTGGCATCACGGGTGCCGGAACATGAGGATACTCTGATGACGATTGCAGAAAAACTCCGCCTTGAGGGCGAACAACGCGGCTTGCAGAAAGGTATGCTGTTAGGTGAAGAAAAAGGGCGTCAGGAAGGGATGCTTGAAGGCAAACTCGAAGTTGCCCGGACCATGCTGGCCAACGGCCTCGATCGCGATTCGGTGATGAAAATGACCGGGCTGACCGCTGACGACCTGGCCCAAATTCGCCACTAATCCCAACGTCGACGGGCAGGGTAGCCATTGACAGATAAAACCGCATCCGTATCCCCGGAAAACACCACCTCAGCGCTCAGCCATCTGGCGTTCTGCGCCCTGGCGGCGCTGGGGCTGGCTCGCCAGGACGGTATAGCCGGCACACCCTATGCCGAAAACCTGTTCCTGATCCGCTGGCTAGCCACAGCCCAGAAGCAAAAACGCTTCCCCAGGAGCGTGGCGATAGACATCCGGTGGTTACTCGACCGTGGCCGTAAACACGGCCCGGCTGGTAAACTGCGCCAGCATCTTGACTATCTCTTTCGCTCCTGCAGCGGCAACCTGGCCGCTCAGTCCGACCTGTTCCGGCTCACCTACGCCTCCGAAACCCTGAAAGATCGGGACTGGGACAACTATGTGATGGATGCCCGCGAGTGGCGGTCGGAAACCACCCTCACACCGTCCCAGCACAACGGTTTTTACGTCGAAAAAACGGCGCTCAATGCCGCCTTCTCTCAGGATGGCCATCACCTGCAGCCGGTCTCTTTTCGCATTGTCGGCGATGTCGATACGTTCATTCAGGTCATGGCAGAGTATGGACTGCTGGCCCGCCTTGCAGACAGCAAGCCGACATATCAAACGGTAACACTGGAGCCAGGCGAGCACAGCAACGCGCCAACCTGACATCCCCTACGGTAAAGGATAACCTATGGATACGGTTGAGGAATTAAACGGTACGTATTTCTACAAAGGATATACCCAGTTGACGCCCCAGCAGCTGTGGTGGCTTATCACCGTCGATGCGCTCCGTGAACATCTGGGGATCAGCATTGCCGATGCCGTCCTGCTCGCATCAGGGCAACCCTGGCTTCCCACGCGCCAAAAGCCGGGGACCGCTACACCAGGCACGTCAATCGCCTCGCGACTGTCACGGAAATACCTGGACAAGCCTTTGCCGAAAGGTATCCGTTTACCGACACTGGTGGGTGAAACCCCACAGCGCCTGCACATCAGCTACGTGAATAACTGGGGAAAATTTATCGGCCGCAATGTTCCCTGGCTGGGGTATGCCCTGTCGGCCTGGACCATTTACGCGATCGGCCGCGATGTGAAAGACCGTTTCAACCTCATCGCCCGTCCGGCAGACAGAATTCAGTGGACCTATTTTTGATGATGAAGACGCCCGCACAAATAGAGCAAGAGATCATTGATTATTACTACGAAAATTTCAGCCCGCGGAAGTATGTCTTCTGGGGCCCGAAAGAACAGGTAACCCTGGACACACGCTTGCGGGAAGATCTCAAGATTGGTTGGGATGACGGTGACGATGCGATCAACACCTACCTGTCCATATGGCATGTCGATCCGGCTGGCATGGAATTCACCCACTATTTTGCCCCAGAGTTTTTCGGTTCAAAGGTGCCCGAACAGCCCCTAAAACCGCTGACCATCAGAATGCTGGTCGAGTCGGCCAAAGCCGGACGCTGGTTGTATTAGCCGGATTGGATGTCAACCGCCAGCATCCTGACGCGTTGTCGTAACGTTTCTGCAGGAAGAGCATCAATCTCCGGTAACAGCGCCGCCAGAGACAGGGCCTGGATGGCCAACTCAATTGCCCTCGGCGGATCAGCATGCTCATAGCGGATGTAGGTACGCATCGAAATCCCAAACTCCTTTGACGCCCGTTCCTGTGTCCATCCCAGTCCCGTTCGCCATAGTTTCAGCTCAAATCCAGTCATCACAGCCCCTAAAACATGTCATTTTGTCATATTATTGCAATGCAATTTGGCAAACAATGACGCCAGTAGCAAGTGACGATCACGCCTGGAAACACAACATTTAGTACCTCATTCAGCTGCTTTAGACACAATATCTTGTGTCTCTCGGGCTACATGGCAGATAACGATCAGCCCCTCTGAAATCGTGCTAAACCGCAACAAGTGAGAGACAGAAAAAAATCCACTTCAAAATGAGCGAGTTGTTCCTCTATAGCTGAAAATCGCGCCCTATCGCTTGTCATTCCCCCTCAGATTTATATTATACTGGTTATACATACAGTATCATTATAATAACGCATTCGATTCCCGACCAGAGGAGAACATGAAATGAGCAACGCATCACTCACTCGCACATCGCAGGACACGGCCGGCACACAGGAAAGTCGCGCCAAAGCGCTGCAAAGCGCCATCACCGCCATCGAGAAGGCGTTCGGCAAGGGCGCCATCATGCGCCTGGGTGACAACCATGGCATGGCTGTTGAGCGTATCCCGACCGGCTCGCTCGGCCTCGACATCGCGCTAGGCGGCGGCCTGCCGGTCGGCCGCATCACCGAAATCTACGGCCCCGAGTCGTCCGGCAAGACCACTGTCGCCCTGTCGGTCATTGCCTGTGCCCAACGAGCCGGGCTGCAATGCGCCTTTATCGATGCCGAGCACGCGCTCGACCCGCGTTACGCGCAGCAGCTGGGCGTCGATATCGGCGAACTCCTCATCTCCCAGCCCGACACCGGTGAGCAGGCGCTGGAAATCTGTGACGCCCTAGTGCGCTCCGGCGCCGTCGGTGTGGTGGTGGTCGATTCCGTCGCCGCCCTGGTGCCGAAAAACGAGCTGGAAGGGGAGATCGGCGACGCCCAGATGGGTCTGCAGGCCCGCATGATGAGCCAGGCGATGCGCAAGCTGAAGGGCAGCATCAACACCACCCGCACGGTGGTGATCTTCATCAACCAGCTGCGCATGAAGATCGGCGTGATGTTCGGCAACCCCGAAACCACCGCCGGCGGCAACGCCCTCAAGTTCTATGCCTCGGTGCGTCTCGACGTGCGCGGCGCCGGCAACGTCAAGGAAGGGGAGACCATCATCGGGCGGGATACCAAGGTGAAAGTGGTCAAGAACAAGGTCTCGCCGCCGTTCCGCCAGGCGCAGTTCCGGCTGCTGTTCGGCGTCGGTATCTTCCGCGAGGGCGAAGTGCTGGATCTGGCCGTCGACGCCAAATATATCCTCAAGACCGGCGCCTGGTATGAGTATCAGGGGGAGAAAATCGGGCAGGGGCGCGAGAAGGCCACCGGCTGGCTGCGCGACCGTCCCGACGTGGTGGCCACATTGACCGCGCAGCTGCGCACGCACTACCTGCAGGCCGCGCTGCCGGCTGCGGATTCAGTCGACGCGGACACGCCCCCGGATGACGATGCCTGGCAGAGCGCGCCGGAGGCCGTGTGATGCCGGTACGCTTCTATGACACCGGCGTGCCCTGCGGGTTTCCGTCGCCGGCGCAGGACTACCTCGAGCAGCGCCTGTCGCTGGACGACATCTGCATCCGCCACCCGGAGAGCACCTACCTGGTGCGCGCCGAGGGGCAGTCGATGCAGGACGCCGGTATCCTCGACGGCGACCTGCTGGTCGTGGAATGTTTCTACCGGGCGCAGCACGGCGACATCGTCATCGCCACCGTCGACGGCGAGTTCACCTGCAAGCGCCTGCAGCTGCTGCCCCGGCCGATGCTGTTGCCGGCCAATCCGGCCTTTGCGCCCATCCCTCTCGGTGATGACATCGAGACCGTGATCTTCGGCGTGGTGCGCCACGCCATTCACACGCTGTAACCCGACCCTGGTTATCGCCATCTGCTCATTCCGCAAAGCCCGGAGAACCCCGCCATGTTTGCCCTGGTTGACGTCAACAGTTTCTACGCCTCCTGCGAAACCGTCTTTCGCCCCGACCTGCGCGGGCGGCCGGTGGTGGTGCTGTCCAATAATGACGGCTGTGTCGTCGCGCGCAGCCGCGAGGCGAAAGCCTGCGGTATCAAGATGGGGGAGCCCTGGTTTAAGGTCAAAGCGCAAGCTGAAAAGCTAGGATGCATAGCATTTTCAAGTAATTACGCGTTGTACGCCGACATGTCGCATCGGGTGATGGCCATCCTTGGTCAGCTGACGCCGCGACTGGAAGTATATTCAATCGATGAATGTTTCTGTGATCTGACCGGTATCCCGGCAGCGCAACTGGAGTCGCTCGGTCGGCGGCTGCGTGAAGAGGTGCAGCGCCGCACCCACCTGACGGTCGGCGTCGGGATCGCGCCGACCAAAACGCTGGCCAAACTGGCCAACTACGCCGCCAAGACCTGGCACAAGACCGGCGGCGTGGTCGACCTGAGCGCTCCGGCGCGCCAGCGACGCCTGATGGCGCACGTGCCGGTAGAGGAAGTGTGGGGCGTTGGCAGGCGGATTGCCCGCCGGCTGGCGACGATGGGGATCAGCACCGCGCTGCAGCTGGCCGACATGCCGGCGGCCGCGGCGCGCCGTCAGTTCTCGGTGGTGCTCGAGCGCACGGTGCGGGAGCTGAACGGCATCGCCTGCCTGGGCCTGGAGGAATTTGCGGCGCCGAAGGAGCAAATCGTCTGCTCCCGCTCGTTCGGCGACAAGCCCACCGAGCTGGACAGCGTCAGTCAGGCAGTCTGCGCACATGCCGAGCGCGCGGCACAAAAGCTGCGTGGCGAGCGGCAGTTCTGCCGGCACATCTCGGTGTTCGTGGCCACCAGTCCGTTTGCCGCCGGCGAGACCTATTACGGCAACCAGGCGACCACCCGACTAGCAACGCCCACCCAGGACAGCCGTGACATCATTCAGGCCGCCCGGCGGGCGCTCGAGCGGATCTTCATCGCCGGCCACCGCTATCACCGTTGCGGCGTGATGCTGGGCGATTTCACCAGCGAACGTGTGGCGCAGTTCGGCCTGTTTGACGACGCGCCGCCGCGCAAAAACAGCGATCGGCTGATGCAGTTGCTCGACAGCCTCAATCAGGACGGCCGGGCGCCTGTGTGGTTTGCCGGACAGGGTATTCCCGATCGGGCCGACGGCTGGAAGATGAAACGACAGCGGCTGTCGCCGGCCTGGACTACACGGCTGCAGGATGTCCCAGCTGTGCGTCTGAAGTGAATGCGCGTCAGCGCATGGAGGCGACAGCTGAGCTGCATGAGAACGCCATCAGGTCAGGGTCGCCGGAGACGCGGCAAAGCCGCCCAGGCCTGATAGGTATCGCCTATCCCATCCCTCGCCCTGCAAGACCAGTCCCGCTAAATGCCATGTATATCTTTGTGTGCGCCGTCGGAGTGGTCACGGCAAGGCGTAGCCGCAGTCGGGGCGTATCTCCGCGTTAGCGGGCCGTGAGGGCCGCTTACGGGCGTGTACGATAGAACTTACAGCGATGCTACTCAAAGCGACTCAACTCCTAGTTACAACATCCATCATTAAAAGCGACACTGTTCCGGCCCTTTGGGCCGGGGCGGGGCCGCTTTTCAGCGGTGGTGAGGGGCTTTGTGGGGCTAAGGTTGGCGAATTTCATTGGTTGGGAAATTTCGGCAGTTCCGGCCTGGGGAGAGGGTCTTTTGCCTGCAGTCGTGACTGCAGGTGCTACATCAGGTTTTTGTTAAGAGAGGAAGGGAGTTGAGCGGGGTTCTGTTTTTGCCCGAACGAAGTGAGGGAGGTACTCAACAGCAACGGCGTAAGCCGGTGCGCTGAGTGACTCCCTTTATTTAAAGGGCTTAGTTTGTTCAGAAACAACCTTCGAAATTAAGCATTTCTCCGAGTGGTATTTCGAAGTTAATACTGCCTACGAAGTTAATGTCGAAGTTAAGAGTTTATTCGTTGCCGATCGATGTCAGCAATGCCCCGGATCGACGTCGGCGGCCGTAAAAATCACGCCGGCATCAGCCGAAACAAGTCGGCCGAATGGCCAACCTGGCATCAGCGGCGAGAAACAAGCAGCACAAAACCCCCGCGGATCAGACAGGGGAAAAATTCTGTATGTGGGAGGAAATTAGGCGGGGATAGCGCCGGCACGCTCCAGCAGCAGCCGGTAGAACGCCTCCGGATCGCTGTTCAGCAGTCCGGGCTGTTCACGTTTGAGCGTATTCTCCAGCTGCATCGCCTTCAGCGGCGAGCGGCCCATCGTCCACTGCACCCAGGCCTGATAAAAGCCGTTCTGCTTCTGGCGCCGGGCGGCGGCCAGCTTTTTGATGCCGGCGGCGGTGTCGTCCAGCAGCGTATCCAGCCGCTGCGCGTCCTGCTGCCGCCTGGCCAGTTCGTTGTCAATCACCTGCTCCGCGTTGCGCTTGAGGTTTTGCAGATCGGGACTCACCACCCAGCGCCGGATCTTTTTCAGTCGGTTCTTCAGCGAGTGCTTGCGCTCGATGTCGATCCCCAGATGCGCAATGCGCACCAGGTGGCGCTCGTATTTCTTGCGCAGGCTTTCCGTCAGCCCGTTCTTGATGGCCCACAGACGGTACTGGTTCAGCCACTGGCGAATTTCGTCCACCTGGATGCCGCGGCTGGTGAAGAAGTTCTCTGTCAACCAGATACGCAGCGGCTTGTTCTGGCCGGTGTCGGTATCCTGCCCGCGCGACACGATGAGATAGTCCAGCTGCTCGAGCACCGACAGCGCATGCAACGCCACGTCATACGCCTTGCGGCCGCTTTCGTAGACGTGCAGCACCCCCATCGCTTTGGCCACGTCCTCGAACGGCAGCATGATCTCGAACGGGTAGTCGCTGTCCGGGTTGTAGTCGCAGTTGGCGCCCAGCACCATCGAGAGCACCGTCAGCGCTTCACGGCTCTCCGAACGCGCAGCAATGCGCATCGGTTTGGGACGGTAGTCCGGGTTGTTGCGTTGGGTATAAGGGATATAACCCTGCCGGCGCAGACCGATCAGGTCATCATTACGCCGCCAGTCGTGGCTGCTCATGCGCGCCACCACCTTGCTCGCCATGCCTTTCGGCACCCGGCAGCACAGGTTTGGGGTGTAGCGACGATGAATTTTTTGTTGCCCGCGCCGCAGCGCATTATTGGCACCACGGCGTGAAATGGTTGATTTTACAGGATTTACCTGTGCGGCATTTTGACTATGCACGTTCCCCTGCAC